>NZ_LR217731.1:0-26513 GCF_900698985.1 Candidatus Erwinia haradaeae | reverse complement strand
TAAATAATTTAAAATTAACATGATTATTAGTTTTTAAATCAAATGATTTTAGATTCTATTCTAATTTAATTTACTTCCTGCATGATATTTATCCATAGACAATAGGATACTTATATACCTTTTTATAAGTCAAAATAGAGTTTTATTTTGAAGATAAAGTTATGCACAATTTTCTTTCTTGTATTAATTCTTTTTCTGTATTTTTTTTATTATTTTTATATATTGCATCTATTTCTTAAAGTGCATTTAACTAAAAAAACCATTTGCATTAATATGTGGATAAGTCAAAATTCTTCTATAAAAAAATAGTCTTTCAGCGCATTTAATGCCAAAAAAAAAAAATTTTAAAAAAAATAGACTAAAAACTTAACAGTGGGATAATTAAGGGCAAGAGAAAGCCTACGCATTTAGCGTATAAATTTTTTATGTTTATAGATTATCCAGTTCCCGACGTGCTACTCGCAAGCTTACACATCGCATGATAGCGATGTGTAATCATCCGGTTTAACTCAATATACCCCATTGCACCAAGCTCTTCTACTCGGTAAATTTTTACTAGATCTTGGAGAATACTCCCTCTGGCTTTCCTCTCATCCATGGCTTCTAATTTTCTAGCACGGCGATATTGCTTATTCCATGCTAATTTTTGAGTTCGATATACAAAAGCTCTTCGAATATGCTCTGCCTTAGCCCGACGACGTGCTTCAGTTAAGGTAATTGGCCCTTCTCCTGCTTTCCGTAACTTTTGATTTTCCCAGGATAATTGCTGTTTTTGTGCAGATAGGTATTTACCATACTCATAGTCAATTAAAACAAAAAATAATTTAGTAACCCATATCATATTTGGAATATAAGAACCAGTCGTTTTGTCCCATATCCGATCACAAAAAATAGCTCCTAGAGCCTCAAGATGCTCATTTATAGCGCGACTTGTTCGGCTGTAGCAGGGTTTACCTTCCGTGTTATAGGTTGTTAAACCGCATGCATCAGAAATTTGCGCTAAAGACATGTAAACCTTACCAGTCACAATGTTTACATGTGCCGCTAAACATTCAATGATAGCGTCAATTGCACGAGCACGATGCGAATTCATCGCTCGCTGATTATTCAGTACTGAGTGAGTAATAGGATGATAACGAGGTGCTACTCGCCAAATTGGATGTCTTGAAGGAGCGTTCATACGAGCTGCCTGACGCATCGCATAAATTATACGAGGAGGCTTTACGTTTTCTTTTGGCGGGCGATAGCATGGATATGGATTATTTACATAACAATGCGCTTTAGACGTCCGAGTTTTAGCCTGAGAGGCAGTAAAGAAGCTTAAATTATCCACCACTCCCTGCACTTATGGCAGAACTGATGGGGGAAGTGCGATTAGACACTTGATTGCTAGCGTTCATTCGGCCAGTATCCTTCTTGAATACATTTTTGAACGACTTGCAAATCCCTGATAATGAAGTCTGCCGAGATCACCCTATCCAGGGTCTTTGCATTTGGGAGAGTGAGAGTTTTATTTCTCTTTCTCCCAGCACCTGCTCACTATAGGGGAGCGTCCTGTACAGCAAAATTTATCCGTATAATCTTCATAAACTAGTTGAAACTCTGTCATGTTGTTAATGACAAACTTTCTATTTTGGCAGAATCTAGTTTAAAAGCGAATCAGCGAGCTGTTCTATCACTGTGATTGCATCAAACATCAATTAAATATTATAAAGGAAACTATTAAAAAGTCACCAAAAATTTTTATTTATTCAACTAATCTAGTGAATTTTTAGTAAAAATTTTAATTTTTATAGTGATAATATGATTTTTTTTCATCTTAGTGGTTTTCCTTCTCCAAGGTAACTGTCTAAATAACCACTAAATTTTATTAAAAATATATGTTAGCGTAATTTTATATCTAAATAATATTTATTATAGCTACAAAATAATAAATTATATAATTTTTTTTCTCGTTTCAATGTATTGAGCTATAATTTTCTTTTATGTCTTGTTACTAAACATAAATAATTAGTTTATCTGCTAATTCAAAAAAATAAATAACCTATTAAAACCAACCTATAAAAACCTATTTCTATCAGAATAACTTAAATCAGAAGATAAATCATATAGTTATATTAAGAATAATTGTTCTAAATTATCTACAGAAAAAATAAAATTTTATTATATCATATTTTATATTAGCGCTGTAGCGGTTAACTCACAAAAGATCCGTTAATACCTAATTTAATATTATCTACATAAATAACAAAAATAAATAACAAAAAACTTAAGAAAAAATAGAATCTAAAGTTACTCGCTATTAATAGGTTATGTAAAAAAATATTCAAAAAAATTTTTTATTTAAATACAAAATATCAAATACATCATTTCTTTAATCACTTTCAATAAGATAAAGAATTTATTTTATTTATTATAATATATCTTATATTTATATATAAAAAATATTTTTTTTCTAAACATTACCCAATTAAATAAGATTTTCCACATACAACAACTATATAAATTTATTGAAAATGATATTATAATTGTTTATTTATAGCAAAATAATATTTTTTTATCAATCTGACAATAAAAATATGTTATTAATAGTTAAACTTCTAGCCAGATAAATAATTAAACTAAACAACTTATTTCCAAAAAACGTAAGAAAACTATAAATTTACTTTCAATAATATAAGCTGATAAATTTTTACTTCTCAATAGATAAAATAAATTTTTTCTATATAGGCTTAGTTAACAATTAGTTTTTTAGTTACACTCCACCTTATCTAAATTAGTAATTTATGTTTTACCAATAGATTTTTATATAGATCGAGATATATATTATTTAATAAAGAAAAATTTTATATCTTTCTACACAGTATATTCTTAATATATTTAGATTAACTGGGTGCATCTTTGAATAAAAAAACACACTGAGATTATATACAATGCAAAAACAATAAAAATATATAGTTTCAATCTAGATTAAAATTCATATTTACTGATTTATACTATAAATCTATAAACATTTATTTCCAGATACCAAGAATCTACAAAACGCTTTCAACAATTTTAAGACATCTCATCACAAAACGGCATACTAACAGGAAGACTTTAGATTATTTAATTATCACATTATCAGTCTAGAGACATTAAACTGATCAAATCTAAAAATATTTGTATTATTGATTGATACATAACTCATAATCTCTTCTTGATCATAAAATAATTCAAAAAAACTTCTAATGATAGCTAGACATCTCGATAAAAATTTTTATTTATTTAAAAATTTTAAAGATATTTTGCAATATAACATAACATTAAAAAAATTTTCCATAAAAATAAACTTTACTGTTTTATAACATCATTGCACTATATCAAATATAATTGCATTATATCAAATTAATTTCAATGTAGTGCGCAACAGGTATACATATTAAATGTTAATAAGTAGAGTTGTTACCTATTATATTTAAAAATTTTTATATTATTAGGTATAGCAAATCTAAATTATTGATGTTTAATATTAAAATTTTGACATGCAGCTAACCTTTTTATTCTCAGTCACTATTATTATTAAAGAGATTTCGAAGAAGATAAACACAACTAACATAGTATTTATATCATAAAAACTAATTACAGATGGAGAGTAAGTTCAGGTTATTAACAAATCTAATTATATCTGATTCAAGATAATCTTACTCTAAAAATAAGAAGAATTTTCTATAATTTTTTTGAGGAACTGATGATGCTATCATCACCAAATTTCACCTCACGTCGTGAAAACCGTAAGAAAGCAAAGACTTTCATAGAGTCTATAACAAGTAGCGTCTTCCCTAATTCTACGAGAGTTTATCTACAAAGTGCTTGCTCAAGTAACGTGCGGGTACCTATACGTGAAATACACCTCAGTCCTAGTCCAATCCGTGGGCAAGATAAAAAGGTTACCTATGAGGAGAATGCACCAATTCCAGTATATGATACCTCTGGTCCTTATGGAGATCCGGATATAGCCATAGATCTCAGTACTGGTATCCATCGACTACGCTCGCATTGGATTAATGATCGTCAAGATAGTGAATGTATCACTGAACTGACTACTAGTGAAAAAAAAGCGCAAGATGACATGTTAGAAATGAAAAATATGCGCTTTACAACATTGCATCACCCTCGTCGTGCAAAAAAATATCGTCGCGTTACTCAGCTGCATTATGCTCGTGCGGGGATAATTACTCCTGAAATGGAATTTATTGCGCTACGTGAGAATATGGAAAATAGCCAAATTAACAATGATCCTCTAACATCACAACATTCTAAAACATCATCTAGCTCAGTAACACCTAAAAATATTACTCCAGAGTTTATCCGAAAAGAAGTATCGGCTGGGCGTGCTATTATCCCTGCAAATATTAATCATCCTGAGTTAGAACCGATGATTATCGGTCGTAATTTTTTAGTAAAAATCAATGCTAATATTGGTAACTCTTCGTTAACTTCCTCGATTGAGGAAGAAGTAGAAAAATTAGTATGGGCTACCCGCTGGGGGGCCGATACTGTTATGGATTTATCTACAGGTCGTTATATTCATCAAACTCGTGAGTGGATTATAAGAAATAGTCCGGTTCCTATTGGTACTGTTCCTATTTATCAGGCACTAGAAAAAGTCAACGGCGTAGCAGAAAACTTGAGCTGGGAGATATTTCGTAATACATTACTAGAGCAAGCACAACAAGGAGTAGATTACTTTACTATTCATGCTGGTGTACTTATGCGATATATCCCCATGACCTCTCAGCGATTAACTGGTATCGTTTCGCGAGGTGGGTCAATTATGGCTAAATGGTGCCTTGCACATAATCAAGAAAATTTTCTTTATAAACACTTTCGAGACATTTGCGAATTATGTGCGTCTTATGATATATCGCTTTCTCTAGGGGATGGCTTGCGTCCTGGTTCAGTATACGATGCTAATGATAAAGCACAGTTCGCTGAGCTTTATACCTTAGGGGAATTAACTAAAATTGCCTGGGAATATGATGTGCAGGTTATGATTGAGGGTCCAGGTCATGTTCCAATGAATATGATTCAGAGAAATATAACCGAACAGATCAAGCATTGCCATGATGCACCATTTTATACCTTGGGTCCTTTGACTACTGATATTGCTCCAGGCTATGATCACTTTACTTCTGGTATTGGTGCTGCGCTAATTGGTTGGTTTGGTTGTGCTATGTTATGTTATGTAACTCCAAAAGAGCATCTTGGCTTACCAAATAAAGAAGATGTCAAACAGGGACTTATTACCTATAAGATTGCTGCTCACGCGGCTGATCTCGCTAAAGGACATCCTGGTGCACAAATCCGTGATAATGCTATGTCGAAAGCACGCTTTGAGTTTCGTTGGGAGGATCAATTTAATCTAGCGATAGATCCTATTACTGCACGCGCCTATCATGACGAAACACTTCCAAAGGAATCCGGTAAAAGCGCACACTTTTGTTCTATGTGCGGTCCAAAGTTTTGCTCTATGAGTATCTCCCAAGAGATCCGTGACTACATAAAAAATAATAGCATTACATAACCCCTAAATGATTTATATATATAAATCTATTGAATTCTATATGTCACATAATGCACTAACACAAAGCCATGAGGAGGTTGTTTATATTATTTAATTTTCTATATCAAGAAGATGGCATTATTAATATAATATAGGACATATCCATTTAGTCAGTTTATGATATTTCACATTATTATAACATAAACTGACATTATGCAGTATTAGCTCATGCCTTAATATATAATATTCATTCCTTAATACATAATATATAAGAGACCTTAAGAGTTTTATTTCTTCAGATTTTTATAGTTATATTGTCTGCTACGAAATACTCAATAACTAACCAATTTAGATACAGAGATCTCTGATACATTAATATAATATCTAAACACAGGTTTACATTAAAATCCTGATGATTATAGACAATATACTAAGATAAATCTTGCTATCTAAAACGATAAATTACCTGATATATATCGGAACCATGATACAAATTATCTTAATAAGAGCGTTGATCAAGAATCTTGACAGTTTTATCCGTATAGTTATCATTTTTACACAAAAAACAAAGTATCACCTGATTTTTGAGGTTTTGTGGTATTAATGAGCTACCTATGCTAATAGATTCTTATTCTAATAAGTGAAGTAGAACGTTATGAGATATGGAGAAAATAATATAAAAACGATATCTAAAAGATTATACTGCATTGGTAATTTAAAGAGGTTTCATGCTTAACGACCAGGATTTTTTACGCTATAGCAGGCAATTATTATTAAGTGAGGTAAACACTGAAGGACAAGAAAGACTAAAGTCTTCCACAGTTTTACTATGTGGAATCGGAGGGCTAGGATCGCCAGCTGCTCTGTATCTAGCAGCGGCCGGTGTAGGTACATTAATTTTAGCTGATCATGATCTGTTACATATTTCTAATTTGCAACGTCAAATTCTCTATAAAACAAGCGAAATCGGTCAGTTAAAAACCGAAATAGCAATCAAAAGCCTAACCGAACTTAACCCTAATCTTCTTTATATATCGTTACCACATAAGCTAGAAGAAGGAACATGGCTAAATCAATCAATTTTAGATGCAGATTTGGTTCTGGACTGTAGTGATAACATGATGACCCGCCATGCTATTAATGCTGCCTGTATCCAGTTTAATAAGCCACTAATTAGCGCTAGCGCAATAGGTTTTAATGGTCAGATATTAGTTATTTCGCCTCCTTGGGAATACGGTTGTTATGCTTGTCTTTTTCCGTCTAAACAAGAGAAACAATATAATTGTCGTAATTCCGGAGTATTAGGTCCATTAGTAGGGGTAATGGGCAGTTTACAAGCACTAGAAGCTATCAAACTTCTATGTGGCATATCAACGTCATCTACCGGAAAATTACATCTTTTTGATGGAGCGTTGCTACAATGGCGAACCTTGCGTCTTAGTCGGAATGCTCATTGCTCGATATGCTCAACGAGTTAAAGTACAAACACTATATTAGTCTTTCCGATGCTCAAGGAGACCAATGTGATCAAAATTACCTTTAATAACCGCTCTCTGGAACTTCAAAATCCGCTTTCCATCACAGAGTTTCTCTCTTACCAGTTTTATCCAAGTAGCTCTGGACTAGCACTCGCACTGAATCAAACTGTGATTCCGCAAAAGAATTGGCCGGATTATCAGATAAAAGACGGTGATGATATTCTCTTGTTCCAAGCGATCGCTGGAGGTTAACTTATGCTCACTATTGCTGGTATTTCATTTCGATCTCGATTGTTTACCGGAACAGGTAAATTCAGTAGCACTGAATTAATGTTAGAGGCTATTTCTGTATCAGGAAGCGAGCTAGTTACCTTAGCCATGCGTCGAGTCGATATCAATGATAATAGTAATGATGCCTTGCTACAAGGGCTTCTAAAAGCTGGTGTCCGACTACTACCAAATACATCAGGCGTAAAAACCGCTGAAGAAGCCTTATTTGCAGCTAGAGTAGCACGAGAAGCATTACAGACAAACTGGATTAAACTTGAAATTCATCCAGATATTCAGTATCTATTACCTGATCCAATAGAAACTCTAAAAGCGGCAGAGCAATTGGTAAAAGAAGGGTTCATAGTTTTACCTTATTGCGGTGCTGATCCGGTTTTATGCCGACATCTCACTGAGGTAGGTTGTTCAGCAGTAATGCCTCTAGGCTCACCAATAGGCTCCAATCAAGGCCTAAAGACCCGTGATTTCTTACAAATTATTATTGAACAAGCTCAAGTACCAGTTATAATTGATGCTGGAATTGGCTCCCCAAGTCAAGCATTAGAGGCTCTGGAGTTAGGGGCAGATGCAATTCTTGTAAATACTGCCATTGCTGTCTCAAGAGATCCTGTTGCCATGGCTAATGCTTTTCGATTAGCGACAGAAGCTGGTGAGTTATCTAGAAAAGCAGGTTTAGCGTCACGTTATTTCCAGGCAAGACCTACAAGCCCACTAACCAGTTTTTTAACCTCTCTATCAACATCGGGAGGACAATGTAATGGAGACCTTTTCTAAAAAACTAAAAGAAATACAATGGGATATAATCAGCTCACGCATACATAATCAAACCATAAAAGATGTAGAACGAGCGCTAATGCTGGAAAATCTCGGTTTACAGGAAATGATGGCTTTATTATCACCAATAGGTATTCATTATTTAGAAACTATTGCTCAACGAGCTTACACGGTTACTAGACAGCGTTTTGGTAATACTGTGACTTTTTATTTACCACTATATTTATCTAATCTTTGTGCTAATGATTGTACTTATTGTGGGTTTTCAATGAAAAATCGCATACGGCGTAAAATTCTTGGAAGACAGGAAATCATTAGAGAATGCGAAGCTATCCATGCTAAAGGAATTAATCATCTTCTACTGGTTACAGGTGAACATCAAACTAAAGTAGGTATAGAGTACTTTCGACGTTATGTGCCGTTAATTAGGAAATATTGCAGCTCTCTGGTAATGGAAGTGCAGCCGATGTTACAAGAAGATTACGAAGAGTTAATAGAACTTGGTTTAGATGGCGTTTTAGTATATCAGGAAACATATCACACACAAACTTACAGTCATCATCACCTCTGTGGTAAAAAACAAGACTTTTTATGGCGACTAGAAACTCCAGATCGCCTAGCTCGCTCTGGGGTAGATAAGATAGGTTTAGGAATACTAATAGGATTATCAGATGATTGGCGAACAGATTGTTATATACTAGCTAAACACTTGCTCTATCTTCGTAAAACTTATTGGAAAAGTCGTTACTCCTTATCATTTCCTCGCTTACGACCTTTTACCGGTAGCGTACTAGACTCTTCATCTACAGTGAGTGAATCTGAGCTTCTTCAAGTTATGTGTGCATTTCGTCTTTTAGTACCAGAAGTTGAGATCTCTCTTTCTACCAGAGAATCACCATATTTCCGTGATCATGCCATTCCAATTGTAGTAAACAACATTAGTGCTGGATCTAAAACTCAACCAGGAGGTTATACTAATAATAAAGCAGAATTGGAGCAATTTCTTCCAAATGATAACCGTTCTCCGCAAGAAATAGCACAGATATTACGATTATCTGGGTTGCAACCTGTATGGAAGGATTGGGACCCCTATCTTGGTCATTCAATTTCATCTTTATCGATAAAGACACATATATAATAATAAATAGTTAAAAAAATAAAATAATGACAGTCTTTTTTTCTCTTTGAAATAATTAACTATTATGAATATAGCTATAGGTAAGTTATAGATATGCAGAAAAATATACTAACTGACACAGTTAACTATATTTTACTATTATTAGACATATATATAATAAGTCATTAATAAATATTTTCTTTATCTTTGCAAGAAATATTATAAAAATAGATTCTCCTAAAATAAGAGAAACAATGTTCACTAAATGTTATGGTGTGCTATCAATTTTATTGATATATATACTATGATGGATAGTAAAAAATAAAGTATCATATATTATAATTTCATAGACTTATAATTTTTATTTTCTTATAGAACAAACAACATATGCAGCTACTGCATTAATTTTTAATTAAACACTTCATAAGGGAGATATTGTAAACCCCTTGCAGATTTTATCTGATCTAAAATAGTACTATTTTTTATATGATATTATGATCTACTAGTGACACATAGCGTATTTGCTCTATTTTGAGAAGTTTAATTTTTAAAATCTACCTAAATAAGAAGGTAATTTAGCTATAATTATTTGAGGTATTTAAAAAATAAATAATATAATATTCTAATTTAGGATTAATATAATCTTACTATATATTCAGTTATAGGTATTCCGGTATTCCAGTAATTCTGATGTTCATATATAGTATTTATCCAAAATTATAGTATCTATAATAGCAATTACTGATACTAAAATCGTTATGTATAATACATAGTTAATACTAGGCTATAGTTAATATTATAAAAATCTTTCATATATATTGCATAGTCATGACAAAATTATACTAATAACAATCTATAATGTAGCAACTATTAATATAAGAGCTCAGATAAGTCATGACTAATGAAATTTATAATGTTTTGAGCATTGCCGGAACTGATCCTAGCGGAGGGGCTGGTATTCAAGCAGATTTAAAAACTTTCTCAGCATTAGGTGTTTATGGTGCAACAGTAATTACTGCTATTGTGGCACAAAATACTCAGGGCGTGCAATCAATTTATTCAGTAAGTGATCAATGTGTGGCAGCTCAATTAGATTCAGTTCTAAGCGATTTACATATTAATAGCATAAAGATTGGTATGCTTCATCAAGCTAAGATTATTCGTGTAGTAGCTAAGAAATTAATAGAATATCCCATTCCATGGGTGGTTCTAGATACAGTGATGATAGCTAAAAATGGTGACACATTGCTAGATAAAGATGCCATAATTTTACTACGAGAAATATTATTACCATTAGTATCAATAATAACCCCAAACTTGCTAGAGGCAGCAATACTTCTTGGTTGTAATATAGCTAAAAATGAAACTCAAATGCGTCAACAGGGTCGAAAATTACTTGAACTTGGTTGTGAAGCGGTAGTTATTAAAGGAGGTCATCTTACGGGATTATCAAGTCCTGACTGGCTGATAACTGCAAACAAAGAATGGTGTTTTAGGACTCCAAGAGTAAAAACTCTGCATACTCATGGTACAGGATGTACCTTATCAGCTGCCTTAGCAGCCAGGCAACCATTTTATAAAAATTGGTCACAAACCTTAAAATTTTCTAAAGAATGGATCCAAAAAGCGCTCATACATGGAAATGGTCTATCTATAGGGAAAGGTACAGGACCTGTACATCATTTTTATGAGTGGTGGTGATGAAGTATCATAGATATATAACTCTAATCTAAAAAGATTACCTCAGATAATAATCTTATCATGTAGTTAATACATTTATTTCTTTTCATCCTTTTGATCTATCTTACTTATTAATAGTTATTATTACTTCTAAACTATTTCGTCTTATCGGAATCTTAATTTTATAAGATACTGTCTATATTGTAATTTTCGAATGAAAGTTCACTAATAATGTCACTCCCCCTCAGATTGGGTATGTGATCTTTATCATTACCTAAAAATTATTTTAGGATACAGATGAACAAGTTGTCTAAGTGCCTTTAATAATAAACATTAACTAGAAGCTGTATTTAAGTTTTTATTAAATGCTTATAATTTGATAAGTAAATAACGCTTCTGCATGTATATAATAATCTTAAAAAGATTTTTAGTAAGTCATTAGTAATAAAATCTTGACAATATGCACTCCGAATTTTAACTTACTTACTTACTCTAACAATCGTAAATATAGATCAGAAACTTAATGTTTACATGATAAAATTATTAATTTTTGATAATAGATTATAGAAAATAGGATTTTTAATCAGGAAAAATAATAAATTATAAGGTATGTATAAAAAAAGGATAATGCAGAACCTATTATAATAGATGAATAAATCATCTTGTACGTTTATTAAAAATAATATTTAAAATACTATAGATCATGTTAATTTTCTAATTTTTTGAATATGCTAGAAATTAAAATCTAAGGTATATTTAAAAGACGTATTCATAAAATTAACTTTTTAAGAAATGAACTACTAAAATATCCTAAAAGCTAACAATATAACTACATGTTATATTTTATATATATAATATGTATGCATAAAGATAACCTGATACTTGGTAAGTTTTACATTCTATAGAATATATAAAAATATTCTATAGAAAAGTGACTAATTATCAATAGTCCACAGATATTATTAAATAATGAATATTTTAAAAAAATATATAACTTTTTATAATATATTAGAATAAAATGCTATTCTATCTAATCTTCTATAGATCGGGGTTATGATTAATAAACTGAATGTAGATTTTATCCTTGCAAGACTGAATTATTTAAAGATTTTAAAAAAACCTGCATATTAAAAGTAATATTACACTCTCTAAATAGTATTTAATGTAGTTAATAGGATGATTATATATAATCTTAACCTCTTTTAAAGAAAAGATTATCTTACGTAGTTTTACCTAATATCCTGATAGAAACTATATACCGTTTATATCGATCATAAGGTATAAAATTATTAATTATCTATCATTATACTATAATGATAAAATCATTATAGTATAAACCACATCAGCTAAGTATATTTATCAAAGGTCCGTATTCTTAGTAGTAAAATCATTTAATATTTTCTGTATAGTGACTAAGATACCAGAAGAATATGTATGCTAAAAAAAACTAATCTGATCATTTAGTGTGTGTATTTAATATTATATTTACCAGAACATTAATAAGTAGATAATCTTCATAAGATTTATAAAACATTTAACGTTTGACAATAGCATATTCAATAATATCACTGATATAGATATAGAATTACGGAAATCTTTTTTATAGATAAAAAATCACTATATATAGTATATATCCTATACTGTATATTATAAAACTAACCCTGTAATAGTGGCTGATAAAAGACTGACTAGAGTAGCGGTATACAATAAGTTCCAACCAAAACAAGACACTACATTGCCTTGTTTTTCATTTAAGCTTTTAATAGAACCTGTAATAATACCAATAGATGAAAAATTAGCAAACGATACTAAAAAAACTGACAAGATTCCTTCTGTGTGAGCAGATAATGTTTTAACAATTTTTTGTAAATCAATCATAGCTATAAATTCATTAGACATTAGTTTTGTCGCCATGATACTTCCCACACATAACGCCTCATTACTTGGGACACCAATAATCCAAGCGAGCGGGAAAAATACATAACCTAGAATACCTTGAAAACTAATCCCCAATAGAAACTCACATAAAGCATTAACACCAGAGATTAATGCGATAAAACCAATGAGCATGGCCGCGACAATCACTATGACCTTAAATCCAGCTAAAATGTACTCACTGAGCATTTCAAAGAAGCTTAATCGTATATGACTATTATCTAAATTAAGGTCTTCTGTATTATTAACACGGTAAGGATTAATCAATGATAAAATTATAAAAGTACTAAATATATTAAGGACTAGCGCTGTCACCACATACTTAGGCTGCAATAGAGTCATGTACGCTCCAACAATAGAGATAGATACCGTAGACATAGCAGTTGTCGCCATTGTATATATTCGACGCTCTGAAATTTGACCAAGAATATTTTTATACATAATAAAATTTTCTGATTGACCAAGCATCAGTGAACTAATTGCATTAAAAGATTCTAATTTACCCATACCATTAATTTTTGATAACACAGTACCAATTAAATGAATAAGAACTGGCAATATACGAAAATATTGAAGAATGCCAATAAGTGCAGAAATAAATACGATCGGACATAAAACGTCAAGCCAAAAAAATGCTAATCCTTTATCACTCATATTTCCAAAGACAAAATTAGTTCCATGTGCTGCATATTTTAATAATTTCTCGAAAAAAATTGAAAATGCTGTAATAAAACTTAAACCTGATGTTGTATGAAGAAAAAACCATCCAAAAATAACCTCAATTACCAGTAGCTGTATAACGTACCGAATACGTATCTCTTTATAATTATGGCTGCCTAGCAAGGCCAGTAAAAAAATGATAATCAATCCTAAGAAAAAGTGAAGAATTCGAGACATGTATATGTTCTACCATTAACGGATATATTTATGATATTTTCTATATTAATTATAATAAACTAACCTTCAGGAATTCATCTAAAATGATCCATTGATTTAATATAGTTAAGAGCAGGAAAAGTTTTCTGGTTGATCTAATGAAGAAGAAATAGCATCAATAAGTATTGTAAGAGCTTTTGAAGAAATAATATATGGCGGTATTAAATAAATAAGATTACCAAAAGGTCGGATCCAAACACCATGTTTTACAAACCAGTGTTGTAATTGTGCTATATTAATTGTTTGCATAATTTCTACTACTCCAATAGCGCCAAGAACCCGAACATCAGAAACCCTTGGATGGTTGATTAGAGGTAATAACTCTTTATTTAGTTGAGAAGCAATTTTTTCTACTCTTTGGCGCCAACTGTCATCTTCAAGTAATGATAAACTAGCATTGGCAGCAGCACATGCTAGTGGATTTGCCATAAAAGTTGGGCCGTGCATAAAACAACCTACTGCACTATCACTAATAGTTTCTGCTATGCGACGGATGGTAAGTGTCGCAGAAAGAGTCATCATTCCGCCCGTTAAGGCCTTACCAAGACACAAAATATCTGGCGTGATGTCAGCATGATGGCATGCTAACCATTTTCCAGTGCGTCCAAAACCAGTTGCTATTTCATCTGCAATTAATAAGATACCATATCGATCGCACAAGGCTCTCGCTACGCGAAGATATTCAGGATGATAGAAGCGCATTCCACCAGCTCCTTGGACAATTGGCTCCATAATAACTGCTGCTATCGTCTGATGATGATTGGAAAATAGTGCAGAGAAGGATGCTTCATCACCTGGCTCCCATGATTCTCTAAAACTACGCTTTAGTGCCTCAACAAAGCGATTAGATGGAAGGTACCCGTGATATATGCTATGCATAGAGTTTTCAGGATCACAGACTGCCATTGCACCGCAGGTATCGCCGTGATAACTATGACGTAAAGCGAGAAATTCATAACGTGGATCACCGCTTGCCTGCCAATACTGTAGTGCCATTTTAATAGCTATTTCTATAGCTACTGATCCAGAATCTGCTAAAAAAATACACTCTAACCCAGAAGGCATTAATGTTACTAATCGACGACATAATTCTACCGCAGGGGGATGTGTAATGCCACCGAACATAACATGTGACATGCGACCTATTTGATTTTTCATCGCTTGATTAATTACTGGATGATTATACCCATGAATTGCCCCCCACCACGAAGACATACCATCTACTAATCGACGACCATCTCTAAGGGTTAATTCATAACCATCAGCAGAAACAACTGGATAAGTAGGTAATGGACGAGTCATAGATGAGTAAGGATGCCAAATATGTCTCTTATCAAAATCGAGGTCATCAGGCTGCATGAATATGTCCTATCGAATATAGGGAATTAGTATGCATTGAAGGATCCTAGCAAATAAAATTGAAATACATTGTAGACAGTGTAGTCACAAACTCTATACTTACAACTATCTATTCCCTTACATATTATCTGGGTAACCATTATGCCAACTTTTCAACCCTGGACGTTAAAGCAAGCTAGAGCGCTGTTTGATAAACCTTTTCTTGATTTACTCTTTAATGCCCAGGAAGTACATCGAAAATATTTTAAACCTGGTGAGATTCAAGTTAGCACACTCCTATCTATTAAAACAGGAGCCTGTCCAGAGGATTGCAAGTATTGTCCGCAAAGTGCTCGACATCGTGCTAATGTAAATAGCGAACAATTAATACAAGTGGAACAAGTACTTGATGCTGCCCGTAAGGCACGTGATTCTGGTTCAACACGTTTTTGTATGGGAGCAGCTTGGAAAAATCCATATGATCGTGATCTTCCTATTCTTGAAAAAATGATAAGGGGCGTTAAAGAAATAGGACTCGAAACATGTATGACATTAGGAATGCTGAATGATCGACAAGCAAATCGCCTAGCAAAAGCTGGTTTAGATTTTTACAACCACAACTTGGATACTTCTCCAGAATTTTATTCTAGTATTGTAACTACTAGAAAATACCAAGATAGGCTAGATACAATCAGTGCAATTCGTCAAGCAGGTATAAAAGTGTGCTCTGGGGGGATTATTGGTCTAGGTGAAACTATTGATGACCGTGCAGGCTTGCTTGTTCAGTTAGCTAATTTACCAGAACCACCAGAAAGCGTTCCAATTAATATGCTGGTTAAGGTACACGGAACACCTCTCTCTAATGCTGAAGACGTGGAGCCATTTGATTTTATCCGAACTATTGCAGTAGCGCGTATCATGATGCCACGATCTTATGTTCGTCTATCTGCTGGACGAGAAAAAATGAATGATCAAATACAGGCACTATGTTTTATGGCTGGTACTAATTCTGTTTTTTATGGTTGTCAGTTACTTACCACATCTAACCCGGAAGAAGATCGTGATATCTCTCTTTTTAATAAGCTAGGTCTTACTATTGAGCGTGTCTCTACTGCTAGAAGTGATGTCGAGGATATGAATGAACTTACTAAAAAAATAGTACCGGTCAATACTGCGCAGTACTATAATGCTGAAGATTAATATAATGGGAATTTCTATTAAGTAAAAAGGTACAATTTATATTTGTATTTCATAGTAAAGCGATTTTTAATCCAAGGAAAAACAAATATTTAAAGATTTTTTTTATATTTTAAAATGATAGAATCTCATATAGATATCTAGAAACACCTATTCATAAAGATAAGATAATCTTTAAAATTTAAAATAGGACGGTTTATTTTATTATATAAATAATATAACTATTCTTGTGGAGCAGTTAATAGATTAGGTTAAATATTAAAAGGAAAATTTTAATAGCTGCTCCTTATGCAAGAAGTACATTATAAAATCTAGTAGTAGATTATTTTAGATACTACGATAGATATGCAATATAGTCTATATTATATATAGTATAGTTATAAACTATAGATTTATCGTTATAATTATAAAATTAAGCTAATTCTTTGAATTTTTACTCTCTTGTTAAATATTTTAGAATATACTAATAATGTATATCAGATTTTAATTTATACATAGAAGAAGCAAACTTATATATCATAATATGTTATTAATTTTAATCACATACTATCTCTATACTTTTAACAAAGATATATAGTAAAAGTATTATCTAATACTTGATTACTGAAGTTTTTTAATGTATTATAATTTTGAATACGTATATTAACGATTCGCAAAACCCTGATAGTGAAGTCTGCCAAGATAATTACCCTATCAGGGTTTTTGCATCCTATAAGCAAGAAGTAAATATTCTTTTTTTTGTTTCTTACAAAGATATCTTTAGTAAGGTTAACAATGTTAAATTACATATATAATGGATTTTATGAAAAAATATAACTTAAAAATAGAGAATATATACTTACTTTAATTTTTTTTAACTATATATTGAATTTAATTTATTGCTCAGTAAAAATTATATAAGATTATTTGATATACAATGATAAAATAACGACATCATCAAATAAATTATTAATTTATTTAAAATAGATCAGTTCAAAGATATATGTATTTTACAGAGATAAAATCTCATAGTATAATATTGCTCTCCACATCATCTTTGATACCTAATGTATTCTATTTCTATAAATCGAATCAAAATAGTGTATAATTTTATTATTACATGGTTATGTATATTATATATATAAATACTTTAAAATAAAATAAATGATCGTCTAATTATAGATTACACTAAATATTTTATTTTATACTATGTGATATATGTGTTAGTTATATTATTAGCTGAAGTAATATTATACTAGACCAATTAATTTCATCTAACATAGATTATTCTGTTAAATATTTTAAAATTAGCAGGTACTATTACTTTTATAATTTACGTATATTTTTATTATTATATGTAATTGTATTATGACATGTATATTTTTTGTTTATAAACCAAGATAAATAAATATTCCTCATATAAAAATAAACATAATTATAATAAATATTACACTTATTTATTATAATTAGCAGATTTTAGTGTGATAAGATTTATTATAATTAAAAAGAAATATTTTATAAATTTTTTTCACATCTTTTATAAAACTAAGCATTTTTCAGTTACCATTAAAAAAATATATTATTATATTTAAATTCTTAAATAATATAAATACTATCTTTTAATACTTTTAAAAAATTTTTTATCTTAGTTATATCTATAGTGTTTCTAATTATGTAATCAATATTATTTAGCTGGATTGATGCTGAGAAAATTTATTATTTTAAATATATAAAGAGATAAAGATAATAGTTTATTCAATCTAGTTTTAAAAAATTTATAGAAGATTTACTTTTAATAGAATATTTAATGTAATGATATTGTTGTAATTAAAATGTTATTATTGAAACCATAATTAATGTATTTATGCGATCATATCATATTCAGTGAACAATATAATCAACTCTGAGAGTCCGTTCCAGTATTAATAAGAACTAAGTTTAAAAAGAATAAAATTATTTATGATATTCATAATGTATAATTAAGATAAGTATAATTAGGTCTTCAATACTATTTTTATTAAAATACGCTATATATATAACTATACATAAATCATTAAAAAAATATTACATGGTAGTAATGTTTGAATATATTACAATAGTTTTTATTTAATCACTGAAAATAAAATAAAGATAGATATTTTTTAGAGAATATTAAAATAAATAGTTTTTAATTTTTTCTTAATAATTTTGTAACAGATCAGTTCCACCATGTATTAAAATTTAAAAAAAGAATACTTTTAACTATAATAGTGTTCCTTATTTTGATTGAATTTATGCGCATATTTTTTAGATTTTTTTATTATCAGTATTAAGCCAATAGTGTTTTATAGGATTAAAATCCTCATTAAATTCATATACTAATGGAATAGCAGTCGGTATATTGAGTTTAAAAATTTCCTCTTCGGAAATATTGTCCAGATATGTTATTAATGCACGAAGAGAATTCCCATGCGCAGAAAGAATAATTTTCTTACCATTTTTTATGTGTGGAAGAATTGATTGATTCCAGTAAGGCAGTACTCGATTCATAGTCATTTTTAAACTTTCAGTAATAGGAAGCTGTTCATTAGTTAATGAAGAATAACGTGGATCATGACCAGGAAAACGTTTGTCAATACGGTCAAGAGCAGGTGGAACAGAAGTTAGGCTACGACGCCATTTTTGAACTTGTATATTACCATATATCATAGCGCTTTTAGTCTTATCCATGCCTTGCAGAGCACCATAATGACGTTCATTTAAATGCCATGTTTTCTCTATTGGCAACCATGCTTGGTCTATTTCATCTAGAACAAACCATATAGTATGAATAGCACGCTTTAAAAGTGAGGTGTAAGCTAGATCAAAAGTAAATCCTTTGCTTTTTAACAATTTACCCGCATCTTTTGCTTCTTTCTGGCCTTTCTCTGTTAAATCAACATCATGCCATCCTGTAAAACGATTTTGCTTGTTCCATTGGCTTTCTCCATGACGTATTAAGACTAATTTAGTAGTAGACATAAACAGATGTTCCTTTTTATATTTTTATTTCAAATAATGCTTTGAAGACTAATACTGCAGCTTATATATAAAATATAATATTATTCTTTAGCTTATCGTTAGATAAAAATTTTTGTAAAAGAGATAATATTAGTATTGTAAATTGAGGAGTCGTATAAAAAATTTATTTATAAAATAAAAAATCTGATGTATTTGGTATCATGTAGGTAAAAATTATTAGAAAATAATGATAGGTAATACGTATTTTAAAAAAATAACATGAAAGAAATAATTAATACATGTTATGTTTTTAATCATCATCTATAATTTTATATTATTAGTTTTAGAATAGTAAAAATTAGTATAGTCCACTGATTAATTTTTTATACTATAATATCTATTAATACAATTAACTCTCTAAAGCAGAGATATTAAATTTGAGTCCGTCTTTTCTAAGAGCTATTAGAAAAATATTTTTTTTAATCTTTGATTAAGGCATATAAAATACTTAAAGTACATAAATTAAGATATAACTTTAGAAGATTGAATAAAAGAAGAAAATTTTGGAGAAATCCAAGTAGTAAACTTATCGCCATTTTGAGAAATTAAATATACTGCTTTTTTGTATTTTTGAGCTAATTCTTTAGCTTTTTCTATATCTAATATAAGAAGGCCGCTATCCCAACAATCCGCTTCCAATGCAGTACTAGCAATAACAGAAACTGATACAAGAGTATTTTGTGTAGGCCACCCAGTAACTGGATTAATTAAATGTGAAAATCGTTTTCCATTTATTTCATAATAATTACGATAAGTTCCAGCAGTACTGATGGCACACTCATTTAATACAACAATATCTTGTACAGAATTTTCTAAATCTGTTGGTTTTTGTATACCAACCTTCCAAGTTTTATACTTACTTTTTTGACCATGAGCGCGAACGGCGCCACCGACTGAAACAAGGTAGTTTTTAATTCCTTCCTCTTCCATAAATCGTGCTAAATGATCAGTCGCAAAACCTTCTCCTACACTAGAAAGATCTATGGAGATTTCTGGTAAATCTTTATACAAATACGATTGATTAGAAATATTAATCACTTGTAAATGATGAGCACCTGTTAAAGCGCGAGCTTTATTAATTTGTAACTCTGTTGGAAGGTGAATCAGGAACCCCTTAGGTCCAAAACCCCATAAATTTACCAATGAGCCAATTGTAATATCCATTGCTCCATGCATTTGATAACCGATACGTAACGCTTGAATGATAATGTCTGCTATGTCTTTCGTTACAGGTTGCGGGTTTATACCACGATACTGATTAAACCTTGAAACTACTGAGTCATTTTTCCATGTAGATAACTGATCGTTATCTTTATCAAGAATCTTTTGTATTGCACATTGTAGAGTGTGTTTTCTTATCGAGTTGACCCCTGAAAAACTAACTTTCCAATTTGTTCCCATGGTGTTACCCGTTAATACTATTTTTTCATCATCTAAAAAATTTTGAGAATCAGCATGAGGTATTTGTAAAAATATTAGGATACAGCCTGTAAAACATTGCCATATCTTATTCATGAATAATTGCAACCTTGATGGTTATCAGTAAGATATTAAAATTATTTCAATTATTTAAATTATTTTTATATACTAATTAAATAAATATTTAATACAAGTATATATAATTAATTAATATTTTTTAGATGTCCTTCACGTAACATCCACACTTTTTTGAAATTTTTAATTTGATTGTAAAGATTGTTTTTAAAAAAAATATCAATCATTACATTTTTTTCACTTTAGTTATTATGACAATATTAAAAATAAAATCTTATTGTACTTATATTTTTTAATTCTCAGAATGTTGATGCCTCAAGAGATATCAATATTATGAGATAGATTACATATCCCTAATAAAGAGATTTTTTTTAAGGTATATAGTAATATTTTTACTATTAATCTATAGACATTAATTTATAAACTATTTTTTTTTGTTTATTCTTATATGCATACATATTATAAATTTTTTAATTAATAGTGAAATTATCTACTTAAATCAAACATAGTTTAGTTAATAACTTAGAATTTTATTCTATAATTATTTTAGTATCAAGATTATATACGACTTTATAATATTGCTAAGAAAAACCTAAAAATTGTATTTATTAAGCTATTTTTTACAAAAATACATAAAATATATCTTTTTTCTAAAATAGAAACCTTGAAAAGATATTGATGATACCCATTATAATATTATACGAATTGTTTTATTATAAACTTTAAATTTTATAATATATATTATAGGAGAATACTATGACTTATCGTTCATTCTCTCTTATTCCGGCATGGAGTAATCATCTTTTATCTGATCGTTTTACACAAATGGATAATCTTTTTAGCCGCATTACAGGTGAATCGCCTATAACAGATACACCTGTTTATAATTTAGTTCAAAAAGATAAAGAACATTATGAAATGACGTTAAGTGTGCCTGGTTATACACAAGATGAATTAGATATCTCAGTACTCAATAATCAATTAACCCTTAGAGGCATACCAACACCTGAAAAATCAGCGGCTACTACAGATGAAAAAAAAGTTACATGGTTTCATCAGGGTTTTAAGAAAAAAGAATTTTCTCTTAGTTTTAATTTAGAAAATAGAATTAATATTCAAGAAGCCATGTTGGATCATGGATTATTAAAACTACAATTTACCTATGATATTCCAGAACAAGAAAAGCCAAAAAAAATTAAAATTTCTATAGACGCCACAACACATAAGATAATAGAGCATAAAGGAAACCAATCTTAAGGTCTTCATTAAACATTGTAATTACTTTAATATTAGTGTTCTATAGTAAATATATTCACGTTTTATATCTGGATTTTTAAAATTCTCAGTTTAGTAGCAATATGTAAAGTAATTTTACTTTAATTATCTTTGTATTAAAATACATTTTTATAATTTAGTTTTCTTAAATATTACGCCTAAAAAGTTTTTAATACTTGCTTAGTATTTTATATAGAGATATTATATTTTTTGAGTACGCATTTTGCGAATCGCAAAACCCTGATAGTGAAGTCTGCCAAGATCATCACCTCTATCAGGGTTTTTGCATATATAAAATTTTAAATGTTCTTTATGTACTTGTGATATTTAAATCTTTTAGAGAATAAATCGAATTATATTATTCTAAATATGCTAACACTAAAAAGTGATCTAAATAGTAACATTATAGAATAACTAATTTTTCGTAATATGTTGTATATAATATAAAACCTATAATCCTCTAGCAGTAATCCTCGGACAACAATCCTCTAGCAATAAATCCATATACTTAATTATGAGTATAAATATTAATTTTAAAGAAAACTTTAAATTTTATTTAGAGTGATTAAAATTATTTTTTATCTTATTATTATTAGAACTTTTTCTTATAATTTTAATATACTTATTATAAGCATATATCTCTTAAATGTTTAATATAAATATTATTTTTTAAACTGAAATTAATTATAATGTTTTTATTCTAAAGAGAGTTTAAGTATAACCACTTTACTAAAAAAGTATAATATATATTATTCTAAATATAGAACATATTAATAAAGAATATCTGGTATATAATCGATATGTAATATGTTTTATTTTTATGAATAAAATAATTATTTATATATGATATATTTAATTATTCTAATTTTTTTAAAAATAGATTAATAATTTATTAGTTATATATAGGTCATAGAAATAGATATTTATTGAAAGTATAATTTAACTTATTTTAAAGTTACACTCAACGAAAATGATTAACAAATATTTTATATGTTAAATTTTTTATATCAATTTTATTAAATATTTATAAATGCTAATTATTTTTTACTAAAAATTTATAATATTAAATTACCATTAAATATTAACTTATATAAAATTTATAAAAATTAGTAGTTTTTGAAAATTATTTCATAAAAAGATATATGTATAATATTTTATATCTTTAGTTCTATATTAATTTTAATAATTTTTTAATTTCAATAATTAATAAAATTATTATATTATAAGAAATCTATAAATTTTTATTTAATAATGTTATTAATATATTATTTTATTTATTAATATTTATTAAAATAGAATATCTATTCTTTATAATAAATATTAATAATAAATAAAAAGTGTTTATATATAACTATATTGAATATTAAAAAAATTATACAGTGTATTACTTTAATTTTATTTTTACGTTTTTATGTTTTATTTTATGTTTTATTTAAAAATAAAAATTTTAAATTATAAATTATATTTGAAATTAATAGATTGGTTTGATGTATATAGACTCTTTCCATAAACGATTAAATTCTATCATATATTTTTCAGAAATTTTTGGATAATTACGCAAGTAAATGACATTTTCTGCATTACGCTCTACTGCGCTTTGTGTATAGTTAAAAGACCCAGTTTCAATTGAATGGCCATCAATAATAATAAATTTATTATGCATGATAGCATATTTTTCATTTAACTTTACTGCAATGTGATGATTAGTTAGATAGGTTACAGCAGTGTATCTACTGCTATTTGATTTCTTGTCAGCTACTAAGCGTACATTTACACCTCGATTCTGTGCATCAATTAAAGCTAATGCAATAGGTTTACTAGTAAAAGAATAAGCAGCAATATCAATTGATTTATGTGCTTCTGAAATAGCTAATAAAATAATTTGTTTTGCTGTTTGTCCAGGTGAAAACCCAACTATTATATCTTGTATACTAGTACTTGCCATAGTTTTTGGTAATGGTGTGATAATGAAAAAATAGGGAGTTATTAAAAATAATAATTTTGCTAATTTTTTTATTTTCATAATTAAAAACCTTTTTTATTACTATATATAGATATTTGCTTTTATATTTTTCTAGTTAATTTTTATAATATTAAAAATATATAAAAGTTTTGTAAAATAGTTATATTTTATTTATTACCTTTATAATTTTAAATTAAATTTAGTGAATTTTTTTTATTTATTTATTTACTTTAAAATTTATATACTAATTATAATATTTATTATCTTTAATAAGTATTAAAACTTTGTTTATTTTAATAATTTTATCTATATATATTATATATAATTTATTAATTAAATATATATTAATTTTCTAACAAAATATATGTAGAGCCATTGCATGAATTTTAGAAAAATTACTTCTATTATACAATTTATTTAATATCATGATTCATGAATGGATATAGATCATTTTTAAAAAATTATCTATATCCATTCATGAATCTATTAGTTTTTTAGTAATTTAAAAATATTTATTTTAAAATAGATATATTATAATAGTATTATGCGAATTATTTTAATAATAAAACAATTATATATTATACAAAAATTATAATTGTAGTTGTATTTGTAGTTGTAGTTAAATGTTAATATCTATAACTAATATTTAGTATGTTACTAAAATTTAGTTTTTTATGATTATATTCTATATAAAAATTATATTGTTTATTTATATGAATTTTTAGTAGTTTATATATATATTATATATTATAAAAGCTAACTAATTTATTATATCATATACTAATATGTTTTTATATGTAAAATATTACAGAATATAAATAAATATTTTTATTTAAAAGAAGTATTTATTAAAATTTTTATTTTTTGTTATTTATTATTAATAATATCAACTTTACTTAATTTATAATATAAATTATAAAAATTTCACTCTATAAATGTAATTAATAAGTAATTTTATTATTCTTCTATCATTAAAAATTATTTATAATAAATATTTTTTTATCATCTTAATATTTTTTATTATCTTAAAAATTTATTTTTTAAAAATTTGTAATATATTACATATAATTAAGATAAAAATCTTATTTATATGAAAATTATATATTATAAATTTTTTAAAATATATGTTTTATTATCCACTATATATATTATTTATACAATCTTTATAAATTAACTTGATTATTTATATTAGTGAAATTTTTTAACTAGTATTATTGAATACACTTTTTATGTTACAAGCAAGCACACATTACTTGAATATTTTTTTATTTTTATGTTTTGAAGATATATTTTTAAAAAAATTTGAGATGTTACTAATTTTTAGATATGAAATAGTAAAATTTTCTAAAATGAAAAATTATCTAGATTAAAATAGAAATATCCAGGTTGAAATTATAGGGGTCAATATGAATTTTAATAATAATTTTTTATCAGTTCCGCATCGGTTGGGTTTATATCCGGTAGTTGATTCTCTATTATGGTTAAAGAGAATGCTTGAGTCTGGTGTAACTACTGTTCAGCTGCGCTTAAAAGATAAACCAAAGGAACAATTATCTTCAGATATAAAAAGTGCAATTTTTTTAGGTAAGCAATATAAAGCTCGAGTATTTATTAATGATTATTGGCAATTAGCTATTCGTTATGGAGCTTATGGTGTACATTTAGGTCAGGAAGATATGGACACAGCTAATGCCAGTACTATTTGTCGTTCTGGTTTGCGTATTGGGCTATCTACTCACAATGAAACAGAGTTATTACGCGCATTAAATTGGAGTCCTTCTTATATAGCTCTTGGGCATATATTTTCCACGACTACTAAAAAGATGTCATCACATCCACAAGGATTATTAAAATTAAAAAATATGGTAAGTAATTTAACACATATTCCAACTGTAGCGATTGGTGGTATCACTCTTGATCGGGTAGATGAAGTGTTAGCTTGTGGCGTTGGAAGTATAGCAGTTGTTAGCGCTATTACTTGCGCAACAGATTGGCGTCAAGCAACGGCTAATTTAAAATTAAAGATTGAAGGTTGTTAACATTAAATAAGTTTTTGATATTAATTAATATTAAAATACAACAATATAAATAATTTTAATAGATTGTTAATTTTTTTAAAATACACTAATTGTTATATAAATTTTATAGCATTAGTAGTCTACTAAAAAGTTACAAAGTTAATCGGTTATAAATGAATTTATGTGGTATAATATAAGTTTTTTATTATTTTTTAAAAAATATTATAAACAATATTTAGATTGTTATTATATAAATAAATATTTAGTTTAAAAAATAATATTTAGTCATTCAAAATATTATCGGTTCAGGATAATCAAATTATTTTAATAAAAATATTATATAAACTATTAATATATATTTTATATATTTTTTGTTTATTAAGTAACAACCTATCAATATTTTATCATAAAATTTTTTATTTATCTAAAATTTCATTTTTAAAATTAAATGTATAGA